>NZ_CP043840.1 GCF_032878955.1 Butyricimonas paravirosa
ATGCAACGCTATGAAGTAGAAGCCATCTTTGAACAAAAAAAAGATGGCTTATTTGAGGACATCAATATATCATCACAAAAGCCTATTGCTATAATCTTAGGTGGACAACCAGCTTGCGGAAAAAGCACTCTTATAAATGTTGCAAAGAAAGACCATCCTAACTTAGATTTTCTCACTGTTAATGGTGACCTTTACAGACAGTTTCACCCCAATAAGGAACTAATAAAAGACCCTATTAAATACCCCATTGAAACCCAGATTTTTTCTAGCGTTTTTACAGAAAGACTAATAGAAGAAGCCATTAAACGGAAATGCAATATTATTATAGAAGGAACTATGAGAAATCCAGATGTACCTTTAAAGACAGCACAAAAATTTAAAGATGCAGGATTTAGAGTTGAAGCATATATTATTGCAGCCCCCAAGGAGTTTACCCAACTAGGACTTTACAACAGGTATCAAGAAGAAGTACTAAGTAAAGGACAAGGACGATTAGCCGATATTGATTCACATAACAAAGCCGTAAATGGACTAATGAAATCTGCAAATCAATTATACAGTGATAAGGCTGTAGATAAGATTTCTATCCACACCTACTTAGCGAAAGAAAGAATTAAAGATTTCAATCTAGTAAATGGTGAATGGAGTTGCAAAAGTATGCCATCTATTTTTATAGATGAAAGTCGTTCAAAACAGATGAAGAATAAAGAAATACTTAACACTAACATTCAAAGAGGAAAAGAGCTTATTGAATCCGTAACGAATCCTGAAGTAAAAAAAGGAATGAAAGAAGCTCTGTCACAACTTCAATCTTCACTAGAAAAAGTTCAAAGACAAGAAAAAGGATTAAAAAAAGGTTTCTTCTGATTCTTCCAAAAAGAGAGGACTGGCTTTTCCAATCCTCTTTTTCTATTTATTTGCGTCTTAACTCATTATCTATTTGCTGTGAAATTTGTCCTTTAACGGTTCTGATTACCTCATTAATATAATCAAGAATTGGCTTAGGGTCTATAGTTTTATCTTTGTATTCCATTTGAAAATGTAAGTGTTCTCCTGTGCTGCGCCCGGTACTTCCACTAATGCCTATTGGTTGCCCAGCTTCAACAGCTTGTTTCGCATTTACAAGCACACTGTATAAATGCCCATAGATAGAAGTAAAATCACCATGACGCACTTCTACATAATTGCCCAACCCTTTATTTTTTCCTGTTTTTACAACCATTCCCGGCATTATCGAATAAACATAGTCGTTGTTGCCTTTAAGGTCTATCCCTCTATGATTTGCTATTTTTCCAGTAAATGGGTCTTTTCTTTTACCATAATGGGAAGTTATCACCATTGAATCAATGGGCAAAGATAAATACCTTCTTTGCTTCCAGTATGCAAGTCGTTCTGTAGTCAAAGCATCATTGACGACAACAGCCTTTTCTTTTTCTTCTATCAATTTATTTTCTGTCGTTGCTAATACAGGTTCCGCTTTAGGAATATCCTTTTTCTGTAATACCGTATTAAACTGACAGTAGCCATTCACTGAAAAAAACAATGAATAAGTAAAAAACATGATAAATTTATTCTTCATATTGATATTTTTATTACTTTTGAGCAAAAATATACATTACATGGATAAAAAGCAAGCTATTTTTAATGAAAATGATATTCCATATAAAGAATTAGAACTAATAGGAATATCAAAAAAACAGATATGGTCTTTGGATAAGGCAAATATCACAGCTCTATTATCTGGAAAGAGAACCAGTTTACTAGACCTTTCTTTTCACGATAATAATGGAGAAGAAATAAGTATGAAAGGAAAAATAAGTTTGTACTGGAAAGATAGCAACAATGCTGGCGTTAAAGTTCATCCAGTCAGACCAGAAATAATGAATGATATAAACCTTAAACCAAAGGAGTTAGAACGACTTCAAGATAACGAGATAATAACAAAAACTATTAACAATGAAAAATATCTCGTACAATTAGACCCTGAAACAAACGAATTGCTTAAAACAAAAATCAAAAGTATTTCAATACCTTCAAACATAAAAGGTGTTGAGCTGGATAAGCAACAAAAGGAAACTCTAAAATCAGGTAAGGAATTAATTTTGAATGTTGACAAAGAAAAAATTGCCATAAGATTAGATTTAAATAATCCAAGAGGAATAAAATTCCTAGACTTCGAGCAGAAACAGAAAATAGCTTATGACCGGCATAACCCACAAATTATAGGAACTATTCATACTGATAAAAACAGAAATGAATATATAGAATACATGAAAGGACAAAAAACAACACTTGGAAATGAATCGCAATCTAAAGTAGAACATAAATTCAAATTATAAAATGGAAGAAAAGAAAAAATTTGAAGCTTTGCAATATAGTTATGAAAATGCCGGACAATTCCGAGCAATAGCAGCAATTCTTGGATATTCAGAAGAATATCGGAATGGTGATATTACCTTTTCCAAAGGTAATGAAACATATACTTATCCACTGAATACACTTAAACTTGGCAATTTAGGAGATAATAGAGAATCTTTATTAGAGCAATCTAAAGAAAGAATAATCAGTTTCTTTGATAAAGAACAAGCTAGCAATAATTTCCAAGAATATAGCCAATATTTACGAGAAAACCACAATGTTGCAATTATAAAATGGGATGATATAAAACAAGGTACTAACAAGAATGAAGGATATAAAGACGGATTTACAGTCATTGACCTTGAAAATAAAATTGCATATAAAGGAGAAGACCTTTATCGATATGCTTATGAACAAAACCAAACCCTAGATGGTAAAGGTTCATATGTTGATATAGACTGGAACAAGTTTAATGAAGTAGGAGTTAAACCGGAAAATTTAAGCCCCGAAGATATTGCAAACATCAAAAATGGGAAAAAAACAGGTATGCTAAATTTTTCCATTGAAGATACTCCCGGTAATAGAACACTTCTAGACAATGAAAAAGTGTCTTATAAAACAGAAAATGGAAAACTCCATTTTGAGGGGAAAGCAACAACTCTTAAATATATAACAGCCGAGAATACACCTGAAAATAAATCTAAATTAAAAACCAACGAAATTGATTTCAAAGAAGAAGGTAAACGCATCAAAATTGATGGTATCAATGCTAGAAAACTAGCAATCGCAGCTATTACAGTAGTTTACCCAATCGCTGGGATTGCTATCTTGCTCATTCCTAAACGACAAGAAATAAAAAATGATTTATCCTTTACTAAGGATGAAATAAAAGCCCTAAAAGCTGATAATGTCGTAGTAAAGACTAATTCAAAAGGAGAAAGAACATTGCACCAACGTGACAAAGATACTAATGAGATAGTATCAATAAAAGCAAAAGACATTCATATTCCCCAAAAACTTGGAGGAATAGAGCTTACTCCTATGCAGCAAGAAAATCTCAAAAATGGAAAAGAAATTACCATTGTAAACGAGGAACTAAACAAAGCTGCAAAAGTAAAACTAGATTTGAATGCCAGAAATGGATTATCAATCAAAGATGCAAATACTATAGAAATTAAAGCGACTGAAAAGAAAGAACAAACAATAGGGAAAGAAAGATATATATCTGATAAAGAAAGATTAGAGTTTGTAGCCCAAAAAGGAGCTAAAGGGATTGATGAAATTTTTAAAGATAAACCCACCGAAATGGCTGCCTTTTTAGAGAAACATAAACTTTCTAAAGATTATGCTTCTTACAAGGAAGTAGAAAAAACATATTCCAGCTCTAGGGAAGCTACTAAACAAACTGTCGGAGAACAAATATCTACCCAAATGGATAAAATAGATAGTTCTATTAAAGCAACAGCGAAGCAAGAAGCATCTATTCTCGGATATGGTAGAACCTACGGAAAAAATAATGATACTCCAACAATGAAACTATAATATTATGCTAACATTTGACGATTATAAGGCTAAAATATCCATCATTCAAATACTTGAAGATTTAGGATATAAACAAGACATTAGCAAAGGAAAGGTTTCGCCTGTTTTTAAACTGACAGACGGAGCAGGTAACAAGTTGGATGAAATCATCATCAAGAATCCTCATAGTGTACAAGAACACTACTATGATAGGAATTATAAAGGTGGAGATTTAATTCAGTTCATCAAAAATCATATTAACGACTTCCCACAATTCCAACATCAAAATACATTTGTGCGAATCAATATGATTTTAGGACATTACGCAAATGAGCCTTATAGTCCTAAATATGAAGCATTCAAAGTTGTAAAAGCAGAAAACAAATCTTTTGACAGAGATAGATATAAAGAATTTCCTACTACACTCGCTGATTTAAGATTTCTCACAAATGAAAGAAATATAAATCATCAAGTCGTAGAAAAGTTTCTACCATTTATCACAAGGGTTAAAGACTTACAAGGAAACGGCAATTATTATAATATAGGTTTTCCCTATATTAATCCAAAAGATAAAGACAACAAAGTAACAAATTACGAATTAAGAAACTATGGATTCAAAGGAATGGCTGCCGGAGGTGATAAAAGTAACTCGCTTTGGATTGCTGATTTTTGCCCACACCCCCAAATGGCAAAACATATATACTTTGCAGAATCCGCTTTAGATGCTATGAGCTTCTATCAGCTCAATGCTAACAAAATCAAATTAGAAGAAAGTGTTTTTTGTAGTGTAGGAGGGTACATTTCAGTTAATCAAATAAAAAACACTTTATTGCGATACCCACAAGCTAAAGTACATACCTGTTTTGATAATGATTTAAACGGTAATTTGTATGACATTAAAGTGTCTGGAATCATTAGTAATACAGAAATGACAATAAAAGAAAATAAAGATGATGTGCTGTTTAAAACTAAGGGTAGAGAATTCACTATTAACAAAAATGACGTTTCACTAGAAAGTTTTAGGGAAAAAAGCAAAATAATAGCTCCTATGATTTCTCATAAAGCAGAAAAAGCAAAAGATTTCAATGAAATTCTAATGAAACAACATGAACAAAAAAAAAGTATTAAGTTATGAATGATGGAACAAACATAGCTTCTGATGATATTATATTAAAGCCTAAATTCCGATATTGGTTAATGAAGAATTTCCTTTTAATCACATTAGCGATTTTCGTATTCATTTTTAGTAAATATATAAGAGAACATGAATTATTAAAATTTATCAGTGGAACGATATTAGTATTGTTGATATTTATAATTTTCTACAGATATATTTCAATGTTACTTTGTACAAAATGGATTATAACTAGAGAGCAAATAAAAATATATCAAGGAGTGCTTTCAAAAAGGATTAACTACATAGAATTATATCGTGTATATGATTATGAAGAAAAGCAAAGTTTTATCCAGTCTTTAATAAACAACACCAATATCTACATTTATTCTGGCGATAAATCAACACCAGAACTACTGATGAATGGTCTTAAAGCTAATAGTGATATAATTCAAACCATCAGAAATAGAGTAGAAGAACAAAAAAAGAAAAAAGGAATATATGAATTTACAAACAGATAATGATATGAAAAGAGTGCTTTTATTTTTTTCCCTAATGTTACTGTTAGGCAACATAAAAGGACTAGCACAATCTATTGTCATTGACCCGGTAATGATTGGAACATTGGTTTATTCCCATCAGGAGCAACAAGGTGTATTGAAAGACATACAAAGTGAGGAAACAAAAATCCGCAACTTTCAAATTTTAATCCAACAAAAAATGAATCAAATTCAATCCTTACAGGAGAAGACATACAACTATCTTTCTACAGTTAATGCAGTTGTGAAAAATGGAAAAGATATTATTTATGCTTCAACCTTAGCTAGAGACATAGCTAAATACCAATCCGAAGCAGCTAAATATGCAGTTGGAGACCCTAAATTATTAACCATAATTGCAAAAACAGAGTATGAGCTTATCAGTCGAAGTGTAGATTTAATGATATACATAAACAATATAGCATTGCAAGGCGGTGAAAAAAATCTTATGGATAATAAGCAAAGGATAGATTTATGTATTCATGTGGTCAATGAACTTAGACGAATGCGAGGACTTGCATACGCTGTATGCCGACAAATGAAATCCGCTAAAAGGGCTGGAGTACTAAAAACACTTGTACCCGGACAATTTAAATATGTAAATAGTGGGAAACAAAAAGTAGATAATATTTTAAACGGTATTAAATGGATTAGTAAAGGAGGATATTAAATGGATAATGATACAATCAAAGATTTAGGCTTATGCCCTATTTGCCAGAAAGGACACATAATGAAAGGCAGTTTAGGATATTCCTGTAATTACTTCAAAAACATGAATGACAAATGTACATTTAATATTTATCATTCATATTGGGGAAAAGAGATTACAGAAGAAATAGCCAGGCAATTAATAACAACAGGGAAAACAGATATATTTCATGACTTCCATAATAAAAAAGGAGTTCCTTTTTCTGCATATCTGACTATCGAAAATGGAATCGTTATTCCTTCTTTCGTAAATGAAGTATTAGAAACTCCGTGTCCTGTGTGTGGTAGAGAAATTGAAATTTTACTAAATGGATATGCTTGTAAAGGGTATTCACAAAAGGACAAGGACAACAACAGAGTTTGTAACCTCTATATACCCAAAACTATTGCACAAAGAGAAATACCATTGGAAGCAGCAGAAATACTTGCCAGAGGAAAAAAAACACCGTTTATGACTGGATTTAAATCAAGAGAAGGAAATGATTTTTCTTCACGGCTGGTTCTAACAGAGAACTTAGATATTTCTTTTGACAATACATTGTGTAAGTGTCCTAAGTGTGGAGGAAACTTATATATAAACAAAAAAGCCTATAATTGTTCCAACTATAGAAATGAAGCCATAAAATGTGATTTTGTCATTTGGCGTGAAATGTCAGGACGTTCTATAACTCCCGAAGAAGCAATAGAACTTTGCGAGAAAAAAGAAACACCTGTGTTAACTGGATTTCATGATAAAAACGGGCAACCGATGGAAAGAAAGCTTGTACTGAACGATGATTTTAAAATAAAACTAATATGAAAATAGAATTTATAATTTATAGCCATTTTTTTAAAGAGAGAGGAATGAAGGTAAAGGGTGATTGGAATTTTCCGCATCTTCCAAGGATAGGCGAAGAAATTTCACCTCACATTATAATGTTTCAGAATGAATTTACCTATCAAAATTTATTAGAATATCTAACAGATGAAGCTAAAAGTGATTTTAATAAATTCAATGATGGTGAAGATGATTTAGAAGGGAATTTTAAAGCATGGGTATATGATGTTATCTGTGAGGTCAATATAGTTGAATCAATACATTATAGACCAGATACAGAAGACTATACCCAAATTATTCCTGAAATTTGTTTAAGTGATTTAAGTAATTAAATATTATTGATATGCAAATGAATAAGACTGATTTAATCAAAATGGTTGCTGAAAAGGCAAATAAACCAACAAAAGAAGTAGCAGAAATAATTGATAGTTTTTTCAAAGAATTATCTCAAAATCTAAGAGAAAAAGATGTTTCTATAAAAGATTTTGGTACTTTCAAAAAGATTATTCAGCCAGCTCGGATAGCTAGAAATCCGGCAACTGGAGAACCTGTAGAAGTTCCAGAAAAGGAAGTTGTTAAATTTAAGCCGTCCAAAAATATACTAAACATGAAATGGCTATGATAGAAATAAACATCCATATTCCTATAGATGGTGTGAACAATATTTCTATACCAATCCAATTACCTGTAGTTCCAAGGGTTGGAGAAAAGATTTATCTATCTGACAAACAAATAAATAATTTGATAAGTCTATTAGAAGAAGAATATTACCACAATCCACAAACAGAAGAATGGAAAGAATCAATAAGACGGTTCACCAATATTGAGGAAGTAGCATATAATGCTGCAAATGGAACGATACACATTGAATTATCAACTATTTAAAAGAAACAATATGAAAAAGTATTTATCATTAGTAATGATTGGTTTAAGCCTTATGTTGTCTGGATGCAATAAAGACGATAACAACGACCCTGATACTCCACCTACAGGAGATACAGGAAAAGTACGTTATGAAGCTACCGTAAGCGACCCAGAAAATTTCAAACTTCTAATACATTATACAGTAGGAGTAGATATTTCTTCCGAAGCTCCCGAAGAAGCTGCCAAAGAAACTATTGTAGAAAGTCCATTCACATTTGAGCAAGAAGCCAAACAAGGAACATATTTATGGCTATCTGCCTACCCTATACCTAAAGATGAAGAAAACCTTGAAAATTTACAGCTACCTAAGACAGTCGAAGTAAAAATTTTTATTGATGATAAGCTGCATAAGTCTAACAGTGGTGAAAATTATGCAATGGTTCAACATATATTCGGACAGGAAAATTACCAGTAGAATTGATACCTTTTCTGCCTGCACTGGAGAGAAACCGGGAAGGTATTTGATACCGTACTTTTCCGGGTTCTGCCCGGCATGGACGATAAGAGAACATTATTATGATACCAAAAAATAAAAACCAATACCACTCTCACTGCATAAAAGAGTGGTATTTTCATTTGAATTAATAAAATGAAAGACCAAAAAAGATTATTACACAAGTGCCTATTAGAAGACATTCCAGCTTTTGTAATATGCGGAACAGATATTTGTTCCGTCCAAGCAATGGAAGCATATTACCAGATAGCAGTAGAAAAAGGTTGCAATAGCAATTTTTTAGAAGACTTGAAATTAGCTATAGAAGATTTCAAGGCTTTTCAATGTGAGGAACCTGAAAAAGTTAAAATACCCGATTAAATCATGGAAGAAAGCAAAGAATTACAAAAACTATATGGATTCATGCAAGCATTCATTTATATAACTGTTTGCATAGAGATTCTACTATTTGTTCATTTTCCCTTTAGTGAACAAATTATGCCCTTATTATCAAAAATGGCAAAAATTCCTATCTATTCTAATATTCTTTATAGTAAACTATTTACATTCTTTATTATAATGGTTACTTGCATTGGAACACGTTCAAAAAAGGATTTAGAATTAGACCCGACTAAACAAATCATTTTTCCTTTAATCTTTGGATTCATAATGTTCTTTGGAAGTATATGCTTTCTTTTCTTTAAAGAAAAAGGAGAAACTAGTTTAGAATGGTATAATATAGCTTACATTATACTATCAATAATTGGAGCGACATTAATAAATTCAGCTCTAGATAACATTTCCAAACGTATTAAATCAAACTTTATGAAAGATAGATTTAATATAGAGAATGAAAGCTTTGAACAATCTAAAGACAAGGTAGAAACAGAATTCTCTGTCAATATTCCGATGAAGTTTTTCTACAATAGAAAGTGGCATAATGGGTGGCTGAATATATGTAACTGTTTTCGTGGAACTTTCGTAATAGGAACGCCTGGAAGTGGTAAATCTTTTTCTGTTATAAATTCTTTTATAAGACAACATTCAGCTAAAGGATTTGCAGAAGTTGTTTACGACTTCAAATTTCCTGAACTTGCCAAAATTGCATATTATAATTATCAAAAGAACAAGCAATTAGGAAAAATACCAAGTAATTTCAAGTTCAATGTCATTAATTTTTCTGATATTGAATATAGTAGAAGAATAAACCCATTGAAACGAGAATATATAGAAATCCTAGCAGATGCAACAGAAACGGCAGAAGCATTATATGAGAGTTTACAAAAAGGCGACAAAGGAAGTGGAGGTAATAGCGATTTTTTTAAAACATCAGCAGTAAACTTGTTAGCAGCTTCTATTTATTTTTGGTCTAGATACGAGAATGGCAAATATTCAGATTTACCGCATGTACTGGCTTTCCTTAATCAAGAATATGACGTACTTTTTAAAGTCCTCTTTTCCGAACCTGAATTAAAATCACTAGTTTCCCCATTTGAAGCTGCATATAAATCAGGAGCAGTGGACCAATTAGAAGGACAGATGGCAAGTCTAAAAGTACAGTTATCAAGACTGGCTACTAAAGAATCTTTTTGGGTATTTAGTGGCAATGATTTCAATTTAAAAGTATCAGATAAAAAAGACCCTAGTTATCTTATCATTGCAAATAACCCTAAAACACAAAGCATGAATAGTGCTTTAAATGCACTTATCATTAACCGATTAACTAGACTTGTCAATACAAAAGGTAACTACCCTACTTCAATCATAGTAGATGAATGTCCCACATTATATTTTTATCAACTTGCAACACTACTTTCTACTGCACGTAGCAATAAGGTTTCAATTTGTTTGGGATTACAGGAACTACCGCAATTAGAAGAACAATACGGCAAAGCTACCGCAAAAACTATAACTTCTATTATAGGTAACACTTTATCCGGGCAAGCTAAAGCTCCTGAAACTTTAGATTGGCTACAAAAACTATTTGGAAAAGTTAAGCAAGTAAAAGAAGGTGTTACTATCAGAAGAAACGAAACAACAATTAATATGAATGAACAAATGGATTTTGTTATCCCGGCATCCAAAATATCTTCATTACAAGCTGGTACATTAGTAGGGCAAGTTGCATTAGATTTTGGACAAGAAGATAATTTTCCAACAGCGATGTACCATTGCAAAACCAATTTAGATTTAAAAAAAATTAAGAAAGAAGAAGAAGCCTACAAAGAACTGCCAAAAGTATATAACTTTGGGACAGCAGATAATAGAGAGAAATTACTGCAAAAAAACTTTAAGAGAATATACGACGAAGTAGAAACAGTAATAGAACAATATGTATAACATTACATTACCAATTTTAGGCACAAGGTTAAAGCAAATCCGAGAGCATATAGGATATTCCCAAGCTCAATTAGCAGAACAGCTGAACTGTAAACAAAATGCGATTTCAAATCTTGAACTAGGAAAAGGGGGCAGCCTAAAACTTTTATTTCAAGTGCTGAATTTTTATTCTAACTATGTTTTTATAGATTTAATATTTAGTGAAAAGTTTTATCTGATTTCTAATACAGAAGAAGATGAAGCGCAAAAAGCCAATTATAATTCTGTTATAATAGAAATTATAAGACAATCAGAAAAAAACTATGAGGATGCTATGTCAAACGCTAAAAAAGAGCTAGAAGCTAATCTTCAAAAAGCCATCAATTTATTACAGCCCTAATAAAATAAAAGAGAGTACAAAATACTCTCTTTTATTTTCCAATATTACTTTAAAGAATTTGTGATACCTATTCTTTTGGAGTTCTGGCACTGATGGGCGTATATAGCATGATGAAATGATACCGAATTATCGTCCCTGGTACACCCTGAAGAACTCCTTTTTGATACCAAATACAAAAAGCTGCTGGAAGCCGGACACAAAGAATTGATACCATAAAACTATAGGGAAAAAGAAGAAGGACAAAATGCCATATTATATATAAATAATATGAATATGTGATTAATATCCTTCACTCCCCGAAACCCAGAAAGAGCAACACGAGAATCTTCTTTTCCCTATGTCCATTTCATAAAAATGATACCAGTATAATAACAAATACTTATAATATGAAAAGAGAGCATCCAAATACATACCTTTTAACAATACAATCGAAATCAATCTATCCTATCTAATTCTATTATAGCTACTTTCTCTTTATCTGGACTTGCTTCATTTTGTATAAGAGTTATATGTTTTTGGGTATAGCTTTTAATAACCCAAGGAGCACCACCTAAATATAAAGCATTGCTATTAAATATGATATATTTTCCTTCTATTTTGTAAGTAATATCAATTTCATCGTAACTTTCCCAATTTACTTTCCCCGATTGAGTATCTATAAATTGCATACCTACTCCCATATTGGGAACTACCCAAGCATCACAACGACCTGTACCACGCCATGAGGTTTGATATAGTTTTTGGGGAGTAAGTTCTCCTATTTGTACCTCTGGATTTTTATCATCACAACTTGTAAAACTTATGTTTACTAAAAATAATGCCCAAAGCATTAATAAGCAAGATTGTTTAAAATAATGTACCATGTATTAAAATAGATTATATTAATATAAATACCAGACTTCAAAATTACAATCCTATAATTGTGTATAGATTTGCTAATGTTGCTATTGAAATCTGTTTTTCTACTAAATTAGAAGCCCATGAACTAAGACCATATACTTCCAGCAAACTCTCATCTCTTTCATCTGCAAAAAATGAAAAACAGAGTTTGGTAGTTGGGTCGTATAAATATTCCATATTAGTTGCCTCATGATAGTACTTACAGAAACCTTTTTCATTGAAGTTCTCCAAAACCACCCTTTTTCTGTACTAAAGAAAACGGTTCTTTTTTTGCTTAATCAAAGAACTTATGTCGCTACGGTGTTTAGTTAACCAATCTTCCAAAATAAACGAAACTAAAGATGAAATAGGTATTTTGGCTTTAGCTTTGAGCAACCCAAACACCTCTTTTACATCTGTATCAACATATAGAACTTCCTTGCAATTATAATTTTTTCCTTTAATGTACTCTAATAAGTCCGTCAAATCCATTTCACTAGAGCCATTAAAATTAAAAACTTCCGAAGAAGTTGTTTCCATTTCTACATGAAGTGGTTCTTTCTCCTCTTCAACTTCATATTTAGCTTCTTGAATAGGAGCTTCATTTATACTACTCCCATGCAATTCTTCACCTCTTATCATTTTAGCTATTTCCAGAACACTAGAAATACCTTCATTTTGCTTTTTCCTTAATTTATCAGCCATGTGCAAATATATACAATAAATGAATAACTTTATAACAAATATCTATTAAAAGAATATTTTATTTTATTGCTCCTTCTTGAATGATATAATCATAAGCATTCTTCACCTTATCAATACACTCATTACTAATTGCTAATGTATTTATACGTTCCATAGCAACAGAAGCTGGTATTTCATCTGTAACAAAACCAACTTGCTTAAGAATATCAACTACCTGTTCTTTTGTTTCATATCTTACCGCAGTTCTCATATTGTTAGGTAAAAAGAATATTTTAGCTTTTACATTTAAATACTGTAACACTTGGATAAAAAAACCTGTACTATCCATTGTAAATTTATCGTATTTAAATGGGCATATTATTATATCCGCAGCTTTAAGAATAGTTCCCAGAGCATCATCATCAATCTTACCAGGCAAATCTATTAATAGATTTCCTTGCTCAACCTTAGTAAAATCACTAATAATTTTAGCAACATTAGATATATCGGTTTGTATAACCTCATATTTAGGTTCATTATCATAGGTCGCAATATCTTCTTTTCTTCTATCCGATAATGAACGCTGAAAATCTAAATCCAATACTAGAACTTCTTTTCCTTTTTCTACTAGATAGTTGGCAAATTGTATGCAATTAGTCGTTTTACCACAACCGCCTTTCTGATTCCCAAATAATATTATCATATCTTACTTATATTTATTAATTTTGTTGCTGTCCTCTTTTCTTTTTCCTATTAGGAGATTTATCTTGCTGTACATTTATATGCTGGCTAAGAATATCACAAATAGCATCAATCAGATTAAATCCCCTTGCCAGTTCTGAATCTTGTTCAACATTTATTCTTTCCATCTTATCAAGAGTAACTAGAGTAATCCTATCTTTACTATAGCCATCTTTTATAATATTGATTCCTAAATCATCAGTACTTACGATTACTTTATTCTTTTTATCTATTAGATAAACTAAATTATCATCTTCAACAAAAAGAATTCCTTTTTCTCTTAATGTAGAATGTAAATCTGAACTATGAGCCAAATAACTATTTATCATATCAGTATAGACAGTATTTTTTTTATCCATATGCTCTTGAATCAAAATATCATCTTTTTTCACATGATAAATTCTACTTAACAACTCGGCTTCTTTAAGTGTAGCAACATTAAATTTATTTGCTTCATACACTCTGCTATTATATCTAAGTTCTTTCAACAGTTTTTTATCAAGAACCAATAAAGCCTTATCATCACCATTTATAAATATTGTGCCATTCATTGAAAACCTATAACCGTAATCTAACATTAATTTCTTGAAACTATCCATTGTATATTTTGTTCCATCTTTCAAAAGAAGATTAATTATACTATTACAGTGTTCAACTTTTGCTTGTTTATTAGGCTCTACTAAAAGTTCCTTCAAATCCATAACTTCCCCACCTTTCAAAACTCTCTTATTTCTATAATCAATTAATGTATATCCATAAGGTTTAGTATGTCCTTTTCCTGTATGAAAGACTAAATTTATACCAAACTTATCTTTCATCAAAGTTTGAAGTTCTGTATAGGAAAGTCCTTGCTTATATTTAAATAAAAGAGCTGTTATCTGTTTTCTTCTTTCTTCATCAGGTGTATATTGTTTAGCTTTATCTTTTATCTGCTCTAATTGAATTGAAGCGTGCTTTTCACCACCCTTATACAAAATTAATAATCCATCCTTTTCTCTTAATTTCCATCCTGATTGTTCAAGTAACAACTTATATTGCTGCACTGTAGAAAAAGAAAACTCCATGTATTTTGAAATATCATCTTTAGCCTTCAAAGCTAAATCAACATTCATTATTTGATTTATGACTTTCTGTGAGCGCACAGCTTCCATATTATCTTTTACCTTCTGTCCGTTCTTCTGTACTCGTGTAGAAACAATATGTACATGATTATTTTCTGTATCAGAATGAAAATATATCATATAAGGATTATTTCCATAACCCATTTTATTTATATATTGCAAAGCTACATTTTTCAAATCCTCTGCCGAATATTCACGCCCCTTACATGAAATCACTGCATGAAATTGTTTTGCCTTGACCGCTGGATTAGTCCTACAGACAGATTCCATATAAGCTATATAATCCGACTTCTTCAAATTATCTGGATTCATAGCAAAATTTTCTGCAACAAGAAGTTCACTCTTGCCTTCCTCATTCTTTCGCTCATTATAATCAATACCAGCGAAAGAAGTTGCCGCTTTTAAAACTACTACTACCATATTTATAACTTCACACCGCAAATATACAAACAAATATTCAATAAAAGAATATTTCAATATAATTTATTCATACAATAAATATACAAATATTATATATTCATATATTATTTATATATATAATATTTTCCCCTAAAGTTTTTGGTATCATAATAATGTTTTCTCTTCGTCCATGCCGGGCAGAACCCGGAAAAGTACGGTATCAAATACCTTCCCGGTTTCTCTCCAGTGCAGGCAGAAAAGGTATCAATTAGATGCAATCCTTTTGCCGATGGGCGGTAGTTCCTGAATGGTGTCGGTGTCTTTTCTTTTATGATGCAGCCGTTTTCCTGTATTCAGGTATAGAGAGAAACGACACAAGGAACTTTAGGGAAAAGAAATAGTAACGCTGTCTTTATCACTAAAATTATATATATAAATATTATATATACATATATTATTTGATTGACATCAACTTACGCCAAGTAACATTCAATTTATCTTGCATAATTACATAGTCTGCCATTTTCTTTTCTACCTCATTAAGAACCTCTTGATTAACTTCTTCCTTATGAATATTTACATACCTAGCCAACTGATTTATATTATTTCCTATACGTTTCATTTCCAAACAAATTTCATCCATCGAACGAATAAATTCTTTAGGGTCAATAAGACCAACTCCTTTCCTAAAGACTCTCTGTCTAAAATAATCTGACATACATTTGCTAGATTTAGAAGCTTTAGTTAGTTCTTCATATTCTAAATTCGTTAAGCGAACTTTCACTATTCTATCTCTTTTATTTGCTTTCATACTATGATACTAAATAATATATGCCCCCAAGTTGCGAGGGGGCTAAACTCCTGATTTATCAGGCAAGATTTGGTTTTTGTGTCCACAAAAACACATCTTGCTATTAATTTCTACAAACGCAAATATATAAATTACTAAACACCCTCCCAAACAAAAGGGAAAAAAATACAATTAGATAAGTTTTTTTGGTATCATAATAATGTTCTCTTATCGTCCATGCCGGGCAGAACCCGGAAAAGTACGGTATCAAATACCTTCCCGGTTTCTCTCCAGTGCAGGCAGAAAAGGTATCAATTAGATGCAATCCTTTTACCGATGGGCGGTAGTTCCTGAATGGTGTCGGTGTCTTTTCTTTTATGATGCAGCCGTTTTCCTGTATTCAAGTATAGAGAGAAACGACACAAGGAACTTTAGGGAAAAGAAGATTTTTCGTGTGGCTCTTTCTGGAACTCTGGAAGTGAAGCGTGTTAATCACATATTATATATTATTTGTTTATATATTATATATTCACATATTATTTATATATATATAATATTGTATTTTGTTCCTGTTCTTTTTCCCTAATGTTTTATGGTATCAATTTTTTGCGTCCGGCTTCCGGCTGCTTTTTGTATTTGGTATCAAAAGGTCGTTCTACAGGGTGTGCCAGGAATGATAATTCGGTATCAATTTCTTTCCCTACAGTATATCAAAAAAGCATAGGGACAAAAACCCAACTTTTTAAAATATGTTTTTTTTAGATAGGGACAAAAACCCAACTTTTGATTGATTATTTGTATCATATAGTGTCTTTTTTTGTTAATAGATGTTCTTTTCCCTAAAGTTTGTGTTAAGATTATGAGAAAAGTTCCTTTTTTATGGGTTTATGTAATAAGAAAAGTTCCTTTTTTGTGTGTTGGTATGATTATCAGGTTTTTTTTTATCAGCTAGTGATGGTAGTACCCTTAAAAATGAAAGGGTAACTATCTGAAAAACAACAGATAATGGTAAAAAATCAGGGACAAAAACCCAACTTCTTAGGGACAAAAACCCAACTTCTTAGGGACAAAAACCCAACTTCTTAGGGACAAAAACCCAACTTTTAGACCCCTCCTAGGGACAAAAACCCAACTTTTATTCATCTTCTTTTTCTTCTCCAATCATTCCGGGGAGTATTTCTACTTCTTTTAATAATACGGATAAACAATATTCTGCTTTATTTGAAATTTTATTCCAGTTATCTCTAACATATTCGCCTAGATAAAGCATCTTAGTTACTACTGCTTTATAGTTGCTTAATGTAATCTGTGGAATAAACTGCTGCAAATGCTCGTCCTTCATTGCAAAGTGCAAAGAACAAAAATTCGTTATCATCTTCTTTTGTCCTTTTAATAGTTCTTCTTCCTTCTTTGATAATGCAGACTTAATAACTTTGAAATTAAGTTTATAAGGCTGTGTATCGCCTGAATTACGATAAACTTCTGCCATTTCAAACCAGCAATCAGCCTGTTCAAACAAATCATCGTAAACAGGGCGTATTACACGTTTATACAAATCTTTAAATTCGGGGTATTTATCTTCTAATTTTAAGAATTTCCGAAATCTATCCACATAGATAGAAAAACCACCTTTTTCTTTCCATGAGCTAATCAGCATATACATTCTTATTGTATATCTACTTTGCGCTCTTAAAGCTATCTCTTTTATATAGCGTGTAAAACCTCTATCAACATTAATGAAAACTTTAGCAACCTCTCTATCCATTTCTAAAGAAAAACCTCTTGAATAAGGAGTTTTGGGTATATTTGCCTTAGTGAATAAACCAGTAATAGACCAACTATCCTCACCTGTTATTGGGTCTTTAACATCAAGCTCTACAGGAATACTGATTAATTTACGAACCATGCTTTTTACTTCCTTGTATTGGTCTGGATTAACGCCCAAATCCCGATATGCGATATCTACTCTTATACGGTCTGAATATTCTTGAAATAAAGATAATTGCTCGCATGGAATAGATGTACCATATTTATCTAGATGCTGAATACTTAATTCTATGACATCCTGTAATTTCTCTATAACAGCAATTAAGATTCTAATCTGTACTGTCTTAAAATCACCAGCCATTAATGTAACTACATTAGGTTGTTTCAGCCATGTGGGATTTTCTGGGAGTTTCACAGGAAGATTTGTACGAGGATGCCCTTTCCTAATTCTAACAATCTCACCGTCTATTTCTTCTTTTTCTTCTTTCACCGCACGTTTTCGGGCTTTTATTTCTCTATTTACCATCGCTTATTATTTTGACTGATTAATACTCCAAAAAAAAGTAGAATAAAGAACACAAACATAAACTTGGCTATATAAAATAGCCCTATGAAAATCATTCTAAAAATAGCAATGATAATTTCTAATAGATTTCTTATTATGTTCCTCCAGTCCATTTTCTTTGTTTTATAATTCCTGTCGCCAAAGCTCCGGCTGCACTATTGTATAACCAGCACTTTGCAAATATACTCTTTTAAATTCATCGGGCAACGTTCCTTCAAGGAATTGCTTTTTATGCCTTGATGCAGTTCGGCGGTCATATGGACTATTTTTAGACCAACCTCTTTTAAGAATTAGTTCCTTAAAGCATTCATCTAATGTTTTTGCTTTATCTATCATAATCTTTTCGTAAAGAAATTATAGGGTTTTTCATCCCTTTATACGTTTCACAAGGATTTCCTAACAGTTCGCACATAACAAAATGTACAATTTTTCCTTCATCCAATGATAAATTCGATTTATTTGCTAATTCTACAACTAATGTATATTGATAACTATAGTTCTCAACAACAATTTCTTTTTCATTGGAAACTTCATTGTAAATCTTTCTATACTTATGCCATAAAGACGTATTAAAAAGCTCTACCGTAAGAAAATTGTTTACCTGCTCTGTTGTATAGTCTTCTGGCAAACGTTTCCCTGTAAGTCTATAAACAGCCTCCATTTTTGCTTTTTTTCCTACAAACTTTTTTTTCCCAATCATCTGACAAGAAGGAAGTTCATCCCTAGATATAAAAGGCTTCAAATCTGACACCCTACGATATACCTTATATTCAATAAACATTCTATCTATATTTTGATTATATGACATCTATTCCCTTTCACACTATTCGAAAAATTATGGTCATTTATCCCAATCATAATTATCGTAATCTATTTCCTTTCCTGTAGCATGGCATTCAGCCACATAATCAGCCCATTTTTTTCGCTTCGTCACATCAAAAGGCATACGTAGAAACTCATCCTTCCAAGGCTGTATAAAGTAACCAAAATCGTGTTTGTTCGTTACATACTGAACAGCATCTCTAATGGCGTTATACTCATATCCTTCTTTCAACAATGGTTCGTCACCCAGTTTAGAGTATATGTTTGCCACTTCCCGAAGCATCTTTGCAAATTCTTTGTATGTGGCAAAATTCTTTTCTTTTTTATCCATAATCATTCTTTTTTGTTTTGAGTATTAATTTTTTTCGATGAAAGTATTGGTTGTATTCAACACCCCGGCTGAATCTCGACTTTTGCCATCTCTTATGAAGATTCCTTCTTCTTTCAACCGTTCATAATCAAATTCATTCATCATGATAATGACAATATTTTCATTTGTATATAGCTTACACTTCATAAATTGAGTACCTTCTATTTTTCCAATTACGTCTATTTGGATTGTTCTTTCATTCATAATTCGTTTATTTATATATCGATTTGAGGATTATTCTTGTTTTTTTACTTCATATCCCTTTTCTCTGAGATACGCTGCTATATACTCATCATCTCCGACATCATTAAGGACATCGAAAAGATAACCTTTTACATAACTGGCTACTGCAACCGCATTTGCATACTCGATGTTCTGCGAAATGAATCTCACTTTCTCTGTTCTTCCTAAGCCTCTGAAGGCTTCTTCAATTTTGCTCATATTTATACTGTTTTACGCTAATTCTGTTTCAATAAACTTCATCATCTGATTGTGAAAAGAACCACTCCTTTTTTGCGCAGCCTTACAATCATCAATGGAAAGATTCGATTCCTTAATTATCCCTATTGCGATTGCTGGCATATCTCTGACTACTACAATATGCTGAACAGCAAACCAAATACCATCAATAAATTCATTATTCATATCTTCATTTTATTGGTTAAAACTCATATTCACTTTCATTGAAATTTTCGATTGAATAAATTAAACCACCGAAGTCACCTGCTGAGAAGCCTCCAGTAATATTACTTCGATGTGTTCCCTTATACTTACCAAAGGTTAATGTTCTTTCTTGATTCATTACTATTCTGTTATGCGTTATTTGGTATGATAATCCCATTTTATCTTGACTTATATATCTGGAAAAGAGACCTGTGAACTAAAGACTACTCTTTCTTTTCCTTACGCCTCGATTTGAGAAATTCTTTAGCCGCTTCTTTGTCCTCATGTACTTCATCTGATACATAATATATTATAGCCTTTGAATTGTGAGGATTGTTTTTCCACTTTCTTCCTATTGCATCCGGATTTACAACATATCCTTCTTTTGCCCATTGCAGGGCTGTTAGGCTCTTTTGGTTCATTCTCTTATACCAAAGAACCTTACGATGCATTTTTGTCCGGGGAGTAATTACTCCGTCTGCACATACCAGTCCTTCACAGTTGTAACCGGGGCTTTCCAGAAATTCAATTTCTTTTTGAATTTCTTTTATGCTCATTTTCTCGATGCGTTCCATGTATTGTGCAATCGTTTCATCTGTCATATCCGCTGCCATATTTCATGAATTTATGTATTAAAATAAGGCTATTAACTAGTTTAATAGCCCATTTTTGATTTCAAATACTATCAAACGTATTTATCCAATTCTTTTTCTAGCTTTTCCCTATCAATCTCTGGAAATAGTTCAAGAACAAGACTTAGCGAATCGCAATAATTGTTTGCATAGTTTTCTGTATCCATCAATCGTAACACCATTGAACAAAAAATACTCTTTTCCTGCTTAAAAGTACGATTTAACACAGAACTAGATAATCTGAAAATTTTCTTCTCTACTCCAATCATAAATTAATCCTTTCACATTTCTAATAATTGACTATCAATCTGTAGTTTTCTTCAATGCTTCAAAAGAAGACAAGTAATCATCAACAGCTTTATTTAACGCTGCATATTTATCTTTCCACGTCCTTATTTGCCGTTGTGTTTCAATATACCTATCATTCAAAGTTGCATAATTCTGAATAGCAAATCTAATAGCTTTAGCATCTGTTTTTTCACCAGATAATTTTTTTAGATTTTCTAACTCTGCGCAGGCTGCATCGTCTAAGCGTAATGTAAACTCTTTTTTCATAAAAAAATGATTAATGAATTAATACTGAAAAATAGCACTAACAGTTGGCTACGAAATGGATTTAAGAAGCAATGTTTCATGATTTTGTTTGCTGTTCTTTATACTGGCAGCCAAACCAGCTTTAAAGGTTTGTTTATCTCTTTATTTTCAATACTCAAAGATAGTGATTTTCTATAAATGTCGCAAATAATAGGACAATTATTTTTGTTAAAAATGGTTTTAGGTTTATAGACTGCCGAGGTTTTATTTTTCCCTAAAGTTTTTGGTATCATAATAATGTTCTCTTATCGTCCATGCCGGGCAGAACCCGGAAAAGTACGGTATCAAATACCTTCCCGGTTTCTCTCCAGTGCAGGCAGAAAAGGTATCAATTAGATGCAATCCTTTTACCGATGGGCGGTAGTTCCTGAATGGTGTCGGTGTCTTTTCTTTTATGATGCAGCCGTTTTCCTGTATTCAAGTATAGAGAGAAACGACACAAGGAACTTTAGGGAAAAGAAGATTTTTCGTGTGGCTCTTTCTGGAACTCTGGAAGTGAAGCGTGTTAATCATATATTATATATTATTTGTTTATATATTATATATTCACATATTATTTATATATATAATATTGTATTTTGTTCCTGTTCTTTTTCCCTAATGTTTTATGGTATCAATTTTTTGCGTCCGGCTTCCGGCTGCTTTTTGTATTTGGTATCAAAAGGTCGTTCTGCAGGGTGTGCCAGGAATGATAATTCGGTATCATTTCATCATGCCATGTTTACCCATCAGTGCCGGAACTCCGAAAAGTACGGTATCAATTTCTTTCCCTATAGTTCTTATTGGGTTAGACAACAAGACGCATTAAAATGTATTCTCAAAGTGAGAATGTATTTTAATTTGCGTCATGTTTCCGCTTCTGCAATGCTTACTAAAGTGGAGTTACCTAAAAGGTAGTGGAACTTTACTAAGGATTGCAGAAGGGATAAAGAAACATACCTTAGAAGGGTGGGTGGGTTTACCGATAGCAAAACTATTGGAGCGTAACAAAGTGAAGCGATTAAGCCTTTTTGGTTCTTTTTTGGCGTTTGAAAAAAGAACTCCCCCCAATGAGGGGGGAAGGAACCTTTAAGCAACCTTTGTATTTTTCTCTTCTTCAACTTCTTCCACATCTAGCCTTATATTTAGATGCTGGGCTATGAATTTACTACCTTTAATAGCATCTGCCAATACAGTAAATAAAAATTTAGGTTCTTCTTTTATTGCTTTGCACCATGATTTTAAATAAGCCGCATTTTCTTCTCTGACGGTTACAGAAATACCCAAATATACACCAGACAAAGCCGATATTAATTCTGCTACAAGTTCTTCACGCCCATAATTGAATTTATCATTTTCATAAAATCCTTTTCGATTTAGTCTATTTTTAACACCTGTACTATGTCCCATTTCATGTAATTCTGTACCATAAAAACTTTCTCCGTCCTTAAATTGGCTCTTTAAAGGTAAAGTAATGCTATCATTTGATATTGAATAAAACGCACTATCACTAGAAACCGTTTGAATAGGACATACCCAATTTTGATTCTTATTCATTTCATCAAGTATTGGATTTACATACATTTCTTTCTCTTCTTGTGGCTGTTCCTCTCCTGAAAATTTAGCCTTTAATATATCCCATCTATTGGGATATTTTTCCGCAAAGTTTGTTTGGTCTAAATTAAAAACTTGGAAATATTTTGTATAAGCTGCTAAACGGTATTCTTTTTGTTCTTCTTCTGATAATTTGTTATATTCATCATATGAAATTTTTTCATTTGTCTGACGATGATAAGCACAAAATAATGTATAATAAACAGGAAAAGCAACAGCACCTTTTAGAACATTAATACCTTCGTTTCGTGCTTGATTGAATGTCAAAAAAACAGGAGTTTGATAATTATATTTTTCACACAAAAAATAAAGTAAAAAAGCGTTTCCACCACTATAAGTACGACCTGTTAAATTTTGTGGTAAAAAGTTCTGTTTAGAGTTGACTTTAGAGAACCAAGGTTTTTGCCAATTCATAGACAAGCTTTCAATTTTTTCAACCATAAGGTTTACAAACTTCTCTGCATTTTTATCAAAAGTAGATTTCATAATTTTGTTTGCTGTTCTTTATACTGGCAGCCAAACCAGCTTTAAAAGTTTATTTATCTCTTTATTTTCAATACTCAAAGATAGTAATTTTCTATAAATGTCGCAAATAATAAGACAATTATTTTTGTTAAAAATAGTTTATAATCGGCTGATTTTTAACGTATTATCTTTTCCCTAAAGTTTTATATATTTTGGGTGAGAGATAAGGTTTTATAAACGGAATATTCCCTTTAGGGAACATGAAGTCTATAAAACCGAATATCCAATGCCTTGCTTTTGTAGGTGCTTCATAGAAGCGGTGAAAAAAGCAAAGCATTGGATATACCTTAGAAGGGTGGGTGGGAAAATGCGTTAGGGATTGCAGCGGAAAGCCCACAGCGTAGCGAGGACTTGCAGCGAAAAGCCCGACCTGAAAGGTAACGCCCTATTTATTTCTTCTATTCATCAATCTTACTTTTTCATAACGTAAATACCTATACAAAGTAGCCTTACTTCCAATGTGTAAAATTCTACATATTTCATCTATAGAATAATCCCGATTTTCATATAAACGCTTTGCTGCTATAGCTTTTCTCTTTGCATCTTCCGATAACCCTATAGGTCGTCCCGTAAGTTTCCCTCGTTCTTTTGCAGCTTGTAATCCAGCCCTAGTTCGTTCTACTATTATTTCACGTTCATATTCAGCCAATGAAGCAAAAATTCCAAATTGACATCTTCCTAAAGCACTATTAGTATCAATACCATCAACTATGCTTTTGAATGCAATTTTTCTTTTCTGCAAACAATCAACTATATAAACTAAATCTTTCAAAGAACGTCCTAATCTATCTAGCTTCCAGATAACAAAAGTATCACCTTCTCGCAAATATGCAAGGGCTTTATCTAATTCGGGTCTATCCTTTACTCCTGATACTTTTTCCTCAAATATAAGTTTGCATCCGGCTTCTTTTAAAGCATCTAGCTGCAAATCTAAATTCTGTTCCCTCGTTGAAACACGAGCGTAGCCTATTATCTCCATTTTATTTAAATCCAAGTTTCATAAATTCAACTATTCGCGAAACTATTTTAAACTAGGGCTTTCCCCCCTGTTATTACCTCTAGTACTATTATAAATCAAAAGTACAGAAAAAGGGTCGATTAATGAAACTTTTAAATTTAAGAATATGAGTTATTCACAATTTATCATGGCTGTATTTGCCATTTATGTAGTTTACTACGCTGCAAACATCCTGTATGATGCTTTCCTAAAGCAAAGCAAAACCAATACAGGTGAAGAAGAAGAAATTATTTCAATAGGAGAGGAAGAAGAAATACCTCACAAAGTTGTAGATGAAGATTTTGAAACAGGCTCATACGAAAAAGAAGATGAAAAAAAAGAATCTGAACAGAATTATGTATCTGTAAATGAATCTATTGAAATGGAAGTTGAAACACAAGGTATTCCAATGGAACAACTTCTTGCTAAAGGGAAAAGCATGTTTTCACACGTAAATTTTAACAAATAAACAACTAATTTTTATTCAAATGAAAAAGTTTTTTTCAAAAATTGCTCAAAGAGCATTCGCTTTAGCCATTAGCATAATGGTAGTAACTAACACTTTTGCACAAGGTGCTGCGGGAATTGATGCAGCTAGTTCTGAACTTGCAACCTACATGGACCCCCTAGGAAACATGATGATGATACTAGGAGGTCTAGTAGGATTAGTTGGAGCAGTGCGAGTTTATTTAAAATGGAACTCTGGTGACCAAGATGTACAAAAGGCTGTTATGGGCTGGATGGGGTCATGTATCTTTCTGGTTGTATCAGGTGTTGTCGTAAAAGCATTCTTCGGAATCTAATATGTCGAAAGAGTATCCAAGTTACAATGTATATAAGGGGCTACAAAAGCCCCTTATTTTCAAAGGATTTAAAGGCAAGTTCATATATATCGGTGGAGCTTGTATTATTAGTGCTTTACTTTTATGTGCTATTGTTTCTACTCTGGCTTCTTTTATGTGGGGAGGTATAACTCTTGTAATAGTTATGTTTGGAGGGTTAGGAATAACATCGCAATTACAAAGAAAAGGGCTTCACAGGAAAGATAAACGAAAAGGCATATATATAGTATCACGCACTTTTATAAGAGATAGAAAAAAATAAAGCTTATGAAAAAGAAAAGTGAATTTGAAGCTCCTTATATTGGTATTGAAACAATAGACAATACTCCTATATTCTATAACCGAAGGGGCGACTATTCTGTTATCATTAAATGTGAAAATCCTATAATACAGTATTCAGCAGATATGGATGCTTACTATGATTTTCACCACTTATTTACTAATATCCTCAAAGTATTAGGAACTGGATATACAATACAAAAACAGGATATTCTATGTAAAAAATCATTTTTACCACCCCAGAATAGGAAGAACGACTATTTATCAAATCGTTATTTTGAACATTTTAAAGGACGAATATATACTGATATTTCTACTTATCTTGTTATTACAGGAGAAGTAGAAAGGTCTAAATTCTTTTCTTTTGACCCTCGAAGGTTTGATACTTTTATTAGAAACATCACAAAAGTATTAGGACTATTCGCTAACAGAGGAATAAGAGCTAAACTATTAAATGAAAATGAAATAGAAATATATATAAAAAGATTTCTATCTATCAATTTCAATCAGCAAACAGTAAGCCTAAAAAATATCAAAGCAAGAGAAGAAAATCTTATAATTGGAGAAAAAAACGTACAGTGCATTTCTCTTGTAGATATTGACGAAGTTAATTTTCCTTCTGTTATAAAACCATATAAAGAGGTCAATATTGGGCTAAGGTTTCCTGTTGACTTACTCTCTTTTTTGCATGATACACCAGGTATAGACACAATTATCTATAATCAAGTAATAAATATTCCAGACCAACGAAACGAAGCAAACAAATTAGAAGGCAAAAAGAAAAAACATAAAGGAATGCCTGACCCTGCAAATGATTTATGTGTAGAAGACATAGAACGAGTGCAGTCGGATATTGCCAGAGAAGGGCAAATGCTTGTATATGCACATTATAATATAATTCTTGCTGGTCTTGATGATATTAGTAAGGCTATCAACTATGTTGAAACATCTCTTTTTGATTGTGGCATTATTATTAATAAACAATGCTTCAACCAATTAGAATTATTCGAATGTGCACTGCCAGGAAACGCAATCAACCTAAACAGTTATGACAAATTTCTAACAACTTCCGATGCTGCAATTTGTCTTTTGTTCAAGGAAAAATTACAAGTAACAGAAAACAGCCCTTTTCTTACTTATTTTACAGACAGACAAGGATTGCCTGTTGGAATAGATATGTCCGGGAAAGAAGGTGAGAAAAAATATACAAATAACTCCAACTTCTTTGTTTTAGGTCCAAGTGGTTCTGGTAAGTCTTTCTATGTCAACTCCAAAGTAAGACAATGGGTTTTAGATAACACTGATATTGTATTGGTAGATACAGGGCATAGTTATTCAGGAATGTGCGAATACTATCATGGCAAATACATTACTTATTCTGAAAGCAAGCCTATATCTATGAATCCTTTCCGAATTACTGAAGAAGAGTATAATGTAGAAAAGAAAAACTTTCTTAAATCATTAATTTTCCTGATATGGAAAGGTGCAAATGGTGAGGTCAAAAAGCAAGAAGAAGAAATTATGGATATTACCATAGAAAAATACTATTCTTTCTACTTTCATCCCTTTAATGGTTATTCAGATGCGGAAAAAGAAGCCATACGTGAAAATTTACTACTCGAATTTCAAGTCAATGAAGAAGAATTTGAAAACGAAAGGGAAAAAGAAGAACGCAAGATACTTTCCGAAAAAATAGAGAAATTACAGCAACTAGTAGAAAAAGGAGAAGGCGGAGAAAAAACCAACGCAGAAAAAGCGATACAAAACATTCTCATCGAAAAAGGCTTTACACGCCAAGAGCTTGATAATCCTGAAACTAGATTACTTTCTATAATAGAAAGACGAATCCAGAAGAAGGAAGATATATTGAAAGAAATAAAAGTTGAAAGCTTATCTTTTAACTCTTTCTACGAATTTTCCCTACGCATTATACCTATCATTTGCAAAGAGAACAAAATTGATTTTGATATTACTAACTATAAGTTTCTATTAAAAAAATTCTATAAAGGAGGACAGTTAGAAAAAACTCTTAATGAGGATTTTGACACTTCCCTTTTTGAAGAACCCTTTATAGTTTTTGAAATTGATGCAATTAAAGATGACCCTGAATTATTTCCAATAGTAACCTTAATTATTATGGACGTTTTTATTCAAAAAATGAGATTAAAAAAGAACAGAAAGGCATTAATAATTGAAGAAGCATGGAAAGCCATAGCTAGCCCTATGATGGCTGGCTATATACTCTATTTGTATAAAACAGTTCGTAAATTTTGGGGTATGGCAATGGTTGTTACTCAAGAACTGGAGGACATAATTAGTAATCCTGTAGTCAAAAACTCTATAATCAGCAACTCCGATATTATATGCCTATTAGACCAAAGTAAATTTATAGACAAATATCAAGAAATAGCAAATCTTTTATCCCTAACGGAAGTAAATCAAAAGCAAATATTTACCATAAATCAACTTCCCAATAAAGAAAACCGTAATCGGTTTAATGAAGTATTTATAAAAAGAGGAAATTATGGAAATGTATTTGGAGTAGAGGTTTCTCTACACGAATATTTCACATTTACTACAGAACGAATTGAAAAAGATGCTGTTGGATATTATCATATCATTTATGGTAGTTTCCAAACAGGATTGGATAATTTTATAATAGACCTAAAATCTTCCAAATTAAAAAATATGGATTGGGTTTTACAAGTCAATAAGGTACTAGGGTATCACTCCGATGATGGAAGCCTAAAAGATATACTTAACATCATAGGGGAACAACCATTATATAAGTATATCCTAGATAAATACAAATGGATTACAAACCGTTAAAGATAATATCATGAAGAAAATCCTATTTATTTTAGTGGTAGCATCTACTTTAACCCAAGTTGCATATTCGCAAAAGGCAGTCTTGGATATAACCTGTATGGAAACACTTATAGCTAATCATAAGGTGCAACATACTTCTTTCTCTAAAGTGAAAGAGAATGAAGCTCAAATAAGCCTTATACAAAAACAAATCAGTGAAAAAATGGTTCAGATTGAATTTTTCCAAAGCAAATTTTATAATAGCCTAAAATCTGTAGAAGCCATCATAAAAACAGGAAAAGATATTATCTACTGCACTGATATTGCAGCAGATATTGGTAAATATCAAAAACAAATGGTTGAACTTGCTGTAGGTGACCCGGCTTTATTATTGGTGTCAGCAAAAACAGAGCTAGAATTAGTAAATCGCACTGCGGATTTGACACAATACATTTATCAGGTCGCTATTGTCGGGACAGATGTAAACCTTATGGATAATAAGCAAAGAATAGACTTGCTTAAGTATGTTATTAATGAACTAAGAAACATGAGAGGTATAGCATACGCTGTATGCCGACAGATGAAAACAGCAAAAAGAAATGGAGTATTACAAACATTAGCTCCGGGGGTATTTAAATACAAAGATAATCGTTCAAAATTAGTTGATGATTTATTACAGAATTATAAAGTAAAACCTAAAAGATAATATGAAAAGAGTGCTTTTATTTTTTTCCCTAATGTTGATTATTGGTACTTCTAATACCTATTCCCAAATGCCTGTAAAGGATAAAGGGAAATGGAGCGTGCTTAATAATATGGAATTTATGGATAGAGTACGACTACAACCAGAATGGTATCATTACTGGATATGGTATAAAAAGGTTTTGGGTATTAAAATTCCTTTGCCGGGCTTAGGGTTACACGACAAATACGGGAAGGAAGATAGACGTAATTTCCAGTTACAAGAAATTCCCATGATGGCAGCCGTAGAGTACAATAAATCAGAAACAGAAAAAGAAGGGTATAATGTTGATACCATATATAGACAGGAACTCTTCAAATTTGGAGATAAAGAAATTGATTATCAATATACTTTAACTAAAAATCGTAGAAATGATATTCTTAATGATATAAATAAAAAACTTGTCGAATATTCTTCTAATGGCGGTAATAAAGAACATGTTGAAGTTATAACTGATGAAGTTACTAGAATAAAAAAGAACATAGATATAATCCATGATTCACATATGAGTAACTCTAAAAAAAGGGAAGCCTATTTAGATTTTGATAAAGAACTAATAGAGGTTCTTTCATTAATAACAAGATTGAATAATATAAATAAAACAATAATGAGCCATGAATGAGTTAATAGATAAATTCTTATTTGAATTATTTGATGGACTAAGAGATAAAACAACTGTTCTATTCGGAGAATTTATTGCGGATGCACAAGCATTGGCAGCAATCTTTATGTTGTTATATTTTGGAGTAGAAAGCTTCAAAATGATGAGTGGAGATAAAAAATTAGAGATTATCCCGTTATTGCGTCCATTCGCACTGGGATTGGTTCTTATGTTCTGGATTCCCTTTATTAATCTAATCAGTTATCCCGGAGAGTTATTAACAGCACGAAGCAAGGCTATGTTTACGAATCAGATAGAAGAAGTAGAATTACTTTCTCGTAATAGATATGCACTCATTGATAGCGTAGCAGTAGAGTTATTACATACTTCATTAGAAGTTGAAAGAGCCGAAAATGAAGTTAAGGATAAGAAATGGTATGATTTTAGTATAGACTTCTCAGCTATTGGAGACAAGATAGCTGGATTATATGTATATGTAGTCGCTAAGGTTAAAATGATAATGTTTAATATCATTGAATTTATTGTCGTTACTTTTTGGCAAGTATGTACCTATTTTGTCTTTTTCCTACAAATCATATTCACAGGAATATTAGTTATTCTTGGTCCACTAGCTTTTGCATTCTCTGTTTTACCTGCATTTCGGGATGCTTATATACAATGGATAGCTCGTTTTGTCAGTGTTAGTTTATATTCATGTATTGCATATATAGTATTATCAATTTCTTTAGTAGTAATGCAATATGGGATAGAAAGAGAAATTGAAATTTTAGAATATGCGCTTAGAAATGAAGCTGCATTTGTCATGTATGTCGGAATGACCTCTGGAGGTGTCAATAGCTTCCTTCTTACAGCATTACTTGGAGCATTTGCCATGCTTACAATACCTTTTGTTTCTACATGGATTGTAAGTACAACTGGAGTAGGGCAAGCAGTAGGAGGCATGGTTGGAGGAGCAGCCATCGCAACCAAAGCTGTAGCAGCTCCGGCTACAGGTGGAGCCAGTGCAGCTATGTAAAAAGATTCATTAAATTTTAAATTCACATAATCATGATTATTAAAAACTTAGAAAATAAAATCAAATTAGCCGGAATTTTATCCATTGGCTGTTTTGCAACTAGTATAGTTATTTCAGGTATGGTACTAGCCTTTTGTTTCTCTTTAGTAAAAGCTGAAAGAAAAAAAATATATGTTTTGGATAATGATGTCCCTGTACTAGTAAAACAAACTGGTACAGAAGTCAACTTGGAAGTCGAATGTAAGAGCCACATAAATCTATTCCACACTTTATTTTTCACATTACCACCAGACGATGAATTTATAAAATACAACATGGAAAAAGCCATGTATCTAATTGATGATAGCGGATTAAAACAATATAATAATTTAAAAGAAAAAGGATATTTCAACACCATATTAGCGAGTTCTGCAACAGTAACAATTATGACAGATAGTATCAAGGTGGACATGAACAACCTATCTTTTGAGTACTATGGCATCCAACGTATAGAGCGAGAAACCTCTATTCTAAAAAGGCAACTTGTAACTACAGGGAAATTAAGACAAATTCCACGTACTGAAAATAATCCTCATGGACTTATTATCACAGATTGGAAAACGATACTAAACAAAGACCTAGATTATAAAGTAAAAAAGAATTTCTAATGAAACTGTTTAAACATAAAAAGAATGATAGAAAAGAAAGTATCAAGACTAAAGCCGAGCAAGCTACAGTTGTTCTTCTTACTAAAATATTTCAAAAGTTCGGAGTTAATAACGCTTGTGAACGCTTATTGGCGTGGGCTGATATACACCGTAAAGCTATGTTTGGAATTACGATTTCATTCCTTTCTTTCGTCACAATTCTATCATTAGTAATGCGTCCAGAAAGAAAGCCAATGCAAGTTTTCAACGAAGAAAAAAGCAAAGTACAAATTAACATTGATAGTACCCTACAAAAAAAACAAGTAGGAGTTCACGACTTGTTAGAAGTGATTAAAATGCAAAATGAAATTAATGAGCTAAGAAAAAATGGGAAATTAACTCCAGAAGACACTATACGAATAAAAAATTTATACAATAAATTAAATAAATAGCGTATGAAACAGATTGATATTAAAAAGCCTAAGTACATCATTCCGATACTCATCCTACCTTTTATTCTAGGGATAGGATGGCTAGTTAAGGATATGATAAACTCTGCCCCAGCAGAAGAAACTACATTAGTAGAAACGGAAGAATTAAATCTTGATATTCCTGATGCTAATTTAGAAAAAAGAGAGATAAAAAGTAAATTTGAATCACTCAAAGGAGCTTTCAATAAATCTTCTGATTATTCATCAATACAAACCATAGATAAAGAAGAAGAAGTTAGCGAAATTGAAAGTTCTGGTTCTCTTTACTCCAATGATGAAATAAGGCAAATTGACAGTTTAAATCAAGCTTCTAGAATCCGAGAAAAGGAATTGGAACAACAAATAAAAGGATTTCCTACTATAGATGAATCAAGTCAAACAGAAACTAGGAAAGCTCCTGAAAAATCCAAGATGCAAGAAGAAATGGAGCTTTTTAAAATGCAAATGGCTTATATAGATTCATTACAAAATCCACGTCCTAGAACACCTCAAAAAAAACAAGATGAAAAGCCAAAAGAAAAGGCTATAGAAGTTGTAAAAGCGAAAAATCCCGCAGAAGTATATTTTAATACTGTAGGGAAAGAACAAAAAACTTCACTAATCACAGCTATATTAGATGAAACTTTAAAAGTAACAGATGGTAGCCGAGTACGCATACGGCTTCTAGATGATATAATGATTAATGACGCTCTTTTAACTAAAGGCACTTACCTATATGGGAATGTATCTGGCTTTAAAGCTCAAAGAGTACACATTAATATTTCCTCTATAATGGTTGATGGCAGACAAATGAAAGTAGATTTATCTGTATATGATAATGACGGACAAGAAGGTTTCTTTGTTCCTTCATCAGCTTTTAGAGATTTGAGTAAAGATGTTGGAGCGCAAATAGGAAGCCAAACTATACAAATGAACAGCCAATCAGAAGGAGTAGAACAATTCGCTTTAGGTGCTTTACAAGATGCTTACCGTAGTACAACCCAAGCTCTTTCCAAAAACATCAAAAAAAACAAAGCCAAATTAAAATATAACACACAAGTTTTTTTAGTAAACAACAAAGATAAAGAACAATAATATGAGAAAGATTTTTATTGCATTATGCACAATGGTTTCTGTTATTACAGGAAATGCACAGAACACCCCTATTGGAGAAAACATCGAGCTTGCAGGTGAAAACCCAGAAGAACTAAAGGTTATATACGTCAACAAAGATGTTTCAACGCATTTTATAGCTATGGAAGATATAAAATATGTTGATATATCAGTCAATGATATTGTTGGCGATATTCCTACTGGTAACTCTCTTAGAATAAAGCCCACAAAAGAAGGAGCTAGTGGAGTTATCACCATTGTTACAGAAAGATTTTTCGTACAATATATGCTAGTATATAGTAGCGATTTAGCAAAAGCATACACTCGCTTTAATATCCCTTATGCTGATTTACGTAGCTATATGAATCCAGAAGTGAACTTAACCAAAGCACAAATGTATGATTACGCACATAGAATGTTTATTTCAAAAAATAAATTCTATGATGTTTCCAGTAAAAGTAACCTAATGAAAATTGTACTAAACAATATCTACACATTAGATAAGTATTTCTTTATTGATATTTCTATGATTAATAAAACAAAAATACGATATGATATAGACCAAATACGCTTCAAAATAGAAGATAAAAAACAAACAAAGGCTACTAATTTTCAATCTATAGAAATACTTCCATTGATGCAAGTTAATAAGAATCTTGTTTTCAAGAAGAACTATCGAAATATTTTTGTCTTTGAAAAATTTACTTTCCCAGACGAAAAAGTTCTTACCATAGAAATATCTGAAAAACAGATTTCAGGACGTACTATAACATTAAGAATTGATTATGCAGACATTCTTCATGCAGATGCTTTTACTGAATAAAATTTTACGATTATGAAAAGAATAGCATTTCTTGTTATCACCTTATTTTTTTCCCTAAAGTCAATGGCTGGTGATGGTGATAAGTTTTTTAATATTTCAGGAGGTTGGCAATGGAAAAATACCGTCAATGCAGTTGTAGGGCTGGAGTTTGAAGGTAAATATCACAATGCTTATGAACTATATATTGATTTAGCTACAGCATATGATAAATGCCCGGTATGTAATAAGGTATGCTCTGATAGTTTCTGGAGCTATAAAACATTCGGCATAGGTGCAGCATATAAACCTACAATCTCACGAGGCAAAAACAGTAATTTAAGATGGCGGTTTGGAGCAGATTTAGGAGCTAACAGAAAAGGGTTTCAGGCTTCCATTGATATAGGTTTAGAATATAGCTATTCATTTAGAAATGGAATGCAAGTCTTTGTAATGCAAAAAAATGATTTTGTCTTTTGGACACGTGACCATTTCCGAAATGGATTATTAGTAGGTGTCAAATTTCCAATAAATAATTAAGTATGAAAAAAATATATATAATTCTATTATCCATTATAGGGGTAATATCATCATGTACAAAACACGAAGATATTATAGACACATCATTACAGCCGGGTAGTATCTTATGTAGTGATGGAAGTATAGTGCATCCCTCACTTTTTTCACCCAATGAAAAAGAAGCCATTGGAGTTGTATTTTGGTGTAATGATGGGAATAATCCTGATATAAAAGAAACCGCTTATGCCGTTTCATTAGAAGATTTAGAAGAAAATCCTTTAATAGATACAGACGAGGATATAGCTAATGTTTCGGAAGATGAAAACAGCTTTGATGGAGCAGCTAATACTGCCGCAATAATGAACTTTGCTATAAAAGATAGTTTAGCTTATCCAGCAGCTCAAAAAGCTATAGAATACGCACCAAAAGGTGTTACAGGTTGGTTTATTGGCTCTATCGCACAAAACAAAGCAATCTCTAATAATCTTGAAAAGGTATATTCTTCTTTCTCAATCATTGGAGGAACGCACTTTGATGGTTGGTACTGGAGTTCTACAGAAGATGGAGCAGGAAAAGATACTCCTAAAGTGTTTGCACTAATTTCTTCATTAACAAAAGGAAGAGCAACCAGTACAAGCAAAAGAAATTCATTTAAAATCAGACCTATTATAGCAATAAGATAATCATGAAAAAGAAAATAATTATACTAGCAGCCTTCGTTGTTACATTTTTTACCGCATGTACTTCAACGCATATGATAACTTTCAGTAACGCTGAACTAAGCGACAAAGAAAAAGACATGATAGAAAATAATAGTAACTATTCAACCGCTTCAATAGTTGGTGGAAGTGCAAAATTAGTTAAAGAGGAAAGAGATAAAGCTATCCAAGAAAAGATAGAAGCTAGAAGAAATAAACTAAAAGCTATTGATGGCTTATCAATCTCCAGCTATAAAGATAAAAATGGAAAAGAACAGTTTAAAGCAACAGCTCAAAGTGAAATCCTATTCAAATTTGATTCATATGAATTAAATGAAGAAGCTCAAAAAATGCTTTCTGACTTATGTAATATCATTAGTGAAATACCCAATACTAAGATTAAAATAATTGGGCATACTGACAATATAGGAGAAAAACAATACAATATCATACTTTCTAAAAATAGAGCAGCAGCAGTAGGAAATTACCTTAGAACCGCTGGTATAGAAACAAACAACATAACAGAAGATGGAAAAGGATATAGCGAACCCATTGCAGACAATACAAGTGAAGCTGGACGTGCTAAAAATAGGAGAGTAGAAATATTTATCACAAATGATGAATATTAAAAAGAGAGATTTCTATTAACAAAGACCGGGAGGTAAAACTCTCGGTCTTTGTTTTATAGTCTGGAAAGAAATTGATACCGTACTTTTCGGAGTTCCGGCACTGATGGGCAAACATGGCATGATGAAATGATACCGAATTATCATTCCTGGCACACCCTGCAGAACGACCTTTTGATACCAAATACAAAAAGCTGCCGGAAGCCGGACACAAAAAATTGATACCATAAAACATTAGGGAAAAAGAACAAAGAGAAAACACTATATATAAATAATATATGAATATATAATATATGAACCTATAAACATATAATATATGATTAATATACTCCACTTCCAGAAAGAGCAACACGAAGAATCTTCTTTTCCCTAAAGTTCTTTGTGTCGTTTCTCTCTATATCTGAATACAGAAAAACGGCTGCATCATAAAAGAAACGATACCGACACCATTCAGGAACTATCGCCCATCAGCAAAAGGATTGCATCTAATTGATACCTTTTCTGCCTGCACTAGAGAGAAACCGGGAAGGTATTTGATACCGTACTTTTCCGGGTTCTGCCCGGCATGGACGATAAGAGAACATTATTATGATACCAAAAACTTTAGGGAAAAATAAAACTTCGGCAGTCTATAAACCTAAAACCATTTTTAACAAAAATAATTGTCCTATTATTTGCGACATTTATAGAAAATTACTATCTTTGAGTATTGAAAATAAAGAGATAAATAAACTTTTAAAGCTGGTTTGGCTGCCAGTATAAAGAACAGCAAACAAAATCATGAATATCTTAAGATTTCTTTTAAGTAGCTTTTTATGGGCTATGGGTGGAATTTTTGTATTAGCAATCTATGCGTATAGTGAACTAGTCTATTTGATTTTTATTTGCATTGCAATAGTAGGATTAACCATCTACTACAGAAAATCCATAATAAAAATGTACGCAGAAATCTTTAATGAGTTAGGAATCAATAAGTATGTTATACAAATTAAAAATCTAAAGAAATACAAAGAACCTATTTACAAACTAATCAATACAATAGGTCTATGATGATTGTTTTTTCTCTATCTTTGCTAAAGACATCAGCAAGATAGCTATATAAAATTAGAAAATAAATAGTTATGGAAACTAATCAAACATATCAAAATGAACTTGGTTCGGCTATGCTCCCATTTGTTATGAGAGAATTGGTTGATACAGTCATGAAAAGAAAAACGCTACCTTTAGAAGATGCGTTATACTATATATATTCTTCCAATTTGTACAAGGCATTATTGGACGAGAACACAAAACTATGGTATTCAAGTACATTATCACTTTATGAAGCATTAGAAAAAGAGAAAACAGAACAGAAGAAAGTACAAAAGGACAATCCAAAGATATTGCTTTTTCAAATGTTTTGTGCTGAAAATTACAGGGAAACTAAAAATATAAGTGCTAAAGAAACTCTTTTGCTGTTTTCCAATCATGGCGTTTTTGAATTTCTATATGAAAATTTTGAAATGCTGCACACACAAGATACAGAGTATATATTAGATACTATAATAACTTATATCAATAAAAAGGCATGAAACTATATCACGGCTCAACAGTTACCGTCAAATCCCCTAATATACAGAAAGGGCGTAAAGCTACTGACTTTGGAAAAGGATTCTATACGACAACTAATTTTGAACAGGCTAAGAAGTGGGCAATACTCAAAAGAAATCGGGAACATGGTAAAAAAGCGGTCGTTTCAGTTTATGAAGTCCCCGATAATATTCTTGATAGAGAGTTTTCAGTCCTTCGATTTGATGGGGCTACAAAAGAGTGGCTGGAGTTTGTAGTTAATAACCGCAGAGGAAAAGGAAAAAACAGCTATGATTTAATAATGGGACCCGTTGCCAATGACCAGTTATATGCAACAATCCGGCTTTATGAACAAGGTGTTGTTACGGCTGATGCAGCGATTGAAATGCTAAAGACCCATAAGCTTTTTAACCAACTTTCATTTCATACAGTGAAAGTTATTCCATTATTAAAATTCACAGAATCTATTGAAGTATAAATCATAAAACTATAATGAACCATGAATAAAGAAATGAGCTTGGATGTTGCGCTCGACATTATCGGGACACTCCGCATGATGAAGATAGATGAAATATCAGAAGAGAAGGATGAAAACAGAAAAAAAATACTGCAAAAAGAACTTTCTGTTCTCAACACAGAAGAAAAAATAGCAAATGGATTGTTGCAGTTTGAAGTTTCTGAAAATGTGCGCTTATCAGTCATGGATAAGATACAAAACTATTACGCACCTAAATTGAAAGCATATT